>NZ_JACGUS010000121.1:0-37561 GCF_014076785.1 Colwellia sp. MB3u-55 | reverse complement strand
CATTTAGGATGTAAGCAGTGAATAAAGTTAAAGGCTTTACGTTGATAGAGTTAGTTGTTGTTATTGTAATATTAGGTATTCTTTCTGCAACTGCTCTACCAAAATTTATTAATTTGCAAAGTGATGCACATGCTGCTGTTGTTTCAGGTACGGGTGGTGCTTTTAAAAGTGCCATATCATTAGCACATATAAAATGGCTCGCGGGTGGCCATAGTGGACCAGTAGACAACCTTGATCTGTATGGTACCGGAACAAGTTTAATGGATATGAATACTTTTGGTTGGCCTGCTCAAAGTTGGTTTCCATTTGAAGCAAATCCTCAGCTTAACAACACAGCAGACTGTATATCTGTGTGGGAAGCTGTTTTGGACACTAACTCTCCCACGGTAGCAACTAATACAACGCAAGATTTTCAAGTAACGTATAGTGCCAATAGTTGTACATTTACTTACTTTGTAGAGTCTGAGTATTCTATCTTTTATAATTCTCTAAACGGAGAAGTAACTATAGATGTTTCGCTCTAATCAAGTAGTAAGTAAATATTAAAAATCAAGGAGTAATACACATCACAAGTCGTTAAGGCAGGACAAATAACAGTTGGCTATTTACTCGTGCCTCGCTTATTTTAGCCAACATATTATTTGCCTCTTAACGAGGAGTTATCGATACAAAAACTAATCCGAAATCAACTTTAGCCTTTTAGTGCTAATGTCTTCTTTGTAGCAAAAGTGATCATTGCAAAAGCCAATAACTTTAGCCTTTTTTCTATAGATGTTAAGTCTAAATGTATTGGGTATGGTTATTAAGAAGACCATAAAAAAACACTGAACATCAAGATGCTCAGTGTTTTAAATTTAACAGCTACTTTATTGAGTTAACGCTAGAAAAGATTAAACATCATCTTCAATGTTATCTATGCCTTTTGTGCGTTCTATACTCTCAAGCTTGTGATGAATAGCCGCTTTAATCATCATATAGGCACTGATAGGTGCAGTAAGTAATAAAAATAGCGAGATCAGTATTTCTTTTACGCTAAACCCTGTATGAGTGGTACTAAAAAAGATCATCGCAGCAGTTAGCAAGGATGCCATGCCGAGTGTTGTAGCTTTAGTGGGTCCATGAAGTCGCATAAAAAAATCTGGCATTTTTACTAAGCCAATAGAGCCAACGAGTACAAAAGAGCCGCCAATTAATAATAATATTGAAATAATCCATTCTACCATAACTTACCCCTTACTCTATAATATCGCCACGCAGCAAATACTTACATACCGCAACAGTACTAACAAATCCTAACATAGCGATTAACAGCGCTGCTTCAAAATATAATGCAGTGCCCATACTCATACCGTATAAAATGATCAAGGCGATTGTATTGATATACATCGTATCGAGTGCAAGTATTCTATCGGGTATAGAGGGTCCCATTAATAAGCGCCATACATTTAATAATAACGACAAACCTATCATAGCAAAAACAATTGAAATCACAGTTTCTAACATTGAAACATCTCCTTAAGAGGCGCTTCATAACGTTGTTTAATCATTTTTATTAAGGCCTGTTCATCTTTAAGATCTAAAACGTGTATTAGCAAAAACTGTTGTTCAAGCTTTTCACCTTCACTTAAGCTTTCTCTCCAAGGGTACACTTCGGCACTAACAGTGCCTGGCGTTAATGACACAGTACTTGCTAAAATAGTAATGGGCAAACTATGTGTTAAGTCTAATGGTACTTTAACAAACCCAGGTGTTAATTTTTTAGTCGGCCCTAATATTAAAATAGCAACCTGAACATTCGCCGTAATAATGTCATATAAAACCAACGCTAAATGGCGTAGCGCTAAACCAGGCTTAATAATGATGGGTTGCTTTGTTCTAAACGGACTAGTCACCAAAGGAATGACTATCGCTAAAGTAGTGGCTAAGAAAATATGCCCGGCTGACAAGCTGTTATTCAACACCAACCAAACAGTAAATAGTACCAGGCTCATTAAAGGGGCGGGTAGCCATTTAAATCGTGTTTCTAATCGCATTACTGTCCTCCTGAAAGGATAAGTTTAATATTATTATTAAAATCATGTAACTGGGTAGCTGCACCAATGGCATACTCACTTAACGGTCCAGCAAAAATGGTCATTAATGGTGCGCCAGAGATGAGAATAAGCAAGGCGACTAATTGCGCTGGATGAACACGTTCTTGCTTAGTATCAGTGGTTATTTTAGCATGATGATGCCAAAACAACGTGCTACCGGCTTTAGACACAGCAAATAATATAGCTAAACTTGCAAAGAGATATATTGGCCAAAACACTAAGGTATATTCAGCATTTAAAGTTGCTTTAAGCAGCCATACTTTTCCAATGAAACCAGACAAAGGTGGCATACCTATCACCGCAATCGCTGCAATTAAAAAACAAGCGCCAAGCAACTTCGGTTGAGAAACAGCAGAGCCTGCAGAAATACGGTCGGCAACATCACCACGCTGGCGGCCAATTAAATCAGCTAAAATAAAGAGTGCTGCTGTAACTAACGTTGAGTGCACTAAGTAATAGATAGCTGCGGAAGTTGCTTCAATAGTTTGTACCGCAACTAATGCAACCAAGGTACCCACCGACACAATCACCAAATTAGCGATTAACTTTCTTAAATCTTTACTGGCTAAAACACCTACCGCGCCCATAGCAATTGTAGCAATCGCTAACCACCACAACCAACTTTGCGCCATATGAGTTAATTCGCCCGCTTCATCACCAAATATAAGCGTATAAACACGCATCATTGAATAGACGCCGACTTTTGTCATAATGGCAAATAATGCAGCGACAACAGGCATTGCTGTTGCATAAGTATTGGGCAACCACAAATGTAGTGGTAACAAAGCGCCTTTTAAAGCAAAGACCACCAATAATAACATCCCACCTATTTTGGCTAAGTAAACATCATCACCTTGTAAAAGTGCTACTTTCTGAGCCATGTCAGCCATATTTAGTGTGCCTAATACACCATATAAAATCCCTAAAGCGATCAAGAAAATTGCTGAACCAACCAGGTTAAGAATCACGTACTGCAAAGCAACTCGGGTATTTTTTTTATCTCCACCGTGCATTAACAACGAATACGAGGCGATAAGTAAGACTTCAAAAAAAACGAATAGATTAAAGGCATCACCGGTTAAGAATGCGCCATTGACCCCTAAAATTAAAAAATGTACAAGTGGATGAAAAAAACTCCCTTTATCATCATCTCCGGCACTCGCATATAACACACAGACAACACCGAGCAATGTCGTTAAACACACTAATAATGTTGAAAGGGGATCAGCAACAAGTACAATACCAAAAGGTGCACTCCAATCGCCGATAGCATAAACCTGAGTACCATCAGCTTGGACTTTGAGGAGTAAAGCCAATGAGACGGCAAAAGTAAAAACGCTGAGTAAGACAGAAGCCACTCTTCGGGTACTTTTATTGGAGCCAAAGGGAGGCATCAATAAAATAACACCCGCAAGAATCGGCAATAAAATTGGTAAAAAGGTCAAATTCTGGATCATACATTTACCTTTTTATCTTTTTCTGGCTGGCCATCTACATGGTCACTGCCTAAATCTGCTCGCCCTCTGATAGCTAAAATAACCACGAAGGCAGTCATTGCAAAACCAATAACTATCGCGGTTAACACTAAAGCTTGTGGCAATGGATCGGTATATTCTGCAGAAGTTCCAAGCACCGCAGCATTATTAATGCTAAGTCGCCCAGATGAAAACAGAAATAAGTTAACCGCGTAAGAAAACATTGTTAACCCTAATACGATAGGGAACGTTCTCGAACGTAAGATTAGAAATACGCCACAAGACACTAAAAGCCCAACGCAGGATGCGTAAAGTAATTCCATTAAGTTTTCACCTCTTCTTTAGGCCCGTTCGCTAATTGACCGAGACTTGCCAATATCATTAATGTCGCACCTACAACTGTAATATAAACACCCAGATCAAAGATCAGTGCACTGGCAAGTTCAATTTTACCAATGATGGGAATATCGAAATAGTCAAACCAAGTAGTCATAAACGGCCTACCAAAGAACCAGCTACCCACACCAGTAAGTGTCGCAATAGCAATTCCTGAGGCAATAATTTTCCGATAATTAATCGTTAAACGAGTAGATATCCAGGCTGAGCCATGTGCAATATACTGTAAAATAAAGGCAACTGAGGTCACTAAACCTGCAATAAATCCACCACCGGGAAGATTATGACCACGTAAGAAAATATAAAACGAGATCATTAATGCCAAGGGGAGTAATGACTGAGAAATACTGGCTAATAAAATAGGGTAACGTTCTTTCGCCCATAGTCGCCCTTGACTATCCCTAACAGGAAGAAGTAACGGTAGGTTGATTAAAAGCTTATAAATACCCAGCGCAGCAATACCTAATACGCAAATTTCACCTAAAGTGTCAAAGCCACGAAAATCAACCAAAATCACATTAACAACATTGGTACCACCGCCACCTGTTTTAGCATTGGCTAAGAAAAATTCTGATATTGACTCAAGTGGGCGAGTAATTAATGCATAGCAAATACTCGCGACCACAACCCCTAAAGCCGCAGAGATACCTAAATCGCGTACCACACGCGTAGAGCTAGACTCTTTGGGGGAATGCTGTGGTAAGAAAAACAAGGCCAACATCAGTAAAACAATAGTGACGACTTCAACCGTTAATTGCGTTAAGGCTAAATCAGGTGCTGAGAAGCGAGTAAACACGACAGACACCATCAAACCGACAACTGATATCATCAACAACGACACCACTCTTGCACGATACCAAATCACCGTACTTATTGCGCCAATCATTAATAATGCTGCGCCAATTGCGTTATGAAGATCAATGGGCGTCAATTCTTTTTGCCCGCCGAGTTGGTGCATTTCAAATAATGGCCAACCAGCAAAGATTAAAACAAAAACAAACATCAACATTAGATAACGTTGTAAAGAACCATTTTCTATGTCGTTTATTTTTCGCTGACTCCACTTTGTAATGAGATATATACTGTCATCAAAAGTCTTCTTGGCGTTCAAGCTAGGCATAGATGCCTGAAATTGAAATAGATAACGTCGCTGGGTATATATAAATAAACCACCGATTACTGCTATAGCACTCATCAAGAGTGGCAAATTAAAACCGTGCCATAACGCAACTTTAAATTCAGGAACATATCCACCGAGTACGGCAAAAGACGCTGCTTTTAAAATATCATCAATAATAAAGTTAGGAAATACCCCGACAATTAAACATAAAGCGACCAGTATTTCGATAGGCACTCGCATATAACGCGGTGGCTCACTGGGTTGTTTAGGTAAATCAATAGGGTCACCATTAAAGAAAACATCGTGAATAAAGCGAGCTGAGTAAGCGACAGCTAATGCTCCTGCAACGGTAGCAAGTACAGGTATAAGCCAAGACATTGACCCAAGTAATTGTTGGTGCAATGTTTCAACAAAAAACATTTCTTTAGACAAGAAACCATTTAACAGCGGTACACCCGCCATCGCGGCCGCAGCAACCATGGCTAACGTCGCCGTATAAGGCATAAATCGCCACATACCGTTAAGTTTCCGCATGTCACGCGTACCCGTTTCATGGTCAATAATACCCGTTGCCATAAATAATGAAGCTTTGAATATGGCATGATTGATTATATGAAAAATGGCGGCAACAGCGGCAAGCTTAGTATCCAAACCGAATAATAAGGTGATTAACCCTAAATGACTGATCGTTGAATAGGCTAACAGCCCTTTTAAATCATGTTTAAATAACGCAATATAAGCGCCGAGTAACATGGTAGTTAATCCGGTTAAACTCACCAGAATAAACCATATATCGGTTCCCGCTAATGCAGGATAAAAGCGCGCTAATAAGAAAATCCCAGCCTTTACCATAGTAGCAGAATGTAGATAAGCACTTACCGGCGTTGGCGCAGCCATAGCATGAGGTAGCCAAAAGTGAAAAGGAAACTGTGCCGATTTTGTAAAAGCGCCCAATAAGACTAAAATTAAAGTGATTTCATACCAAGCATGCGCTTGAATAATTTCTCTGCTCGCTAATATCGCATCTAAATTATAACTACCAACGATATTACCCAGTAAAAGCAAACCCGCCAGTAATGCTAAACCACCACCACCGGTTACGATTAAGGCCATAATTGCGCCCTTACGTGCCTCAGGTTTATGCCACCAATAGCTAATTAACAAAAACGAACTAATACTGGTTAGCTCCCAAAAAAACCAGAGCTGAATGATATTATTCGACATGACAATACCAAGCATCGCTGTCATAAATAACATCAAATAAGCATAGAGCTTGGGCATAGAATCTTTACTACTGAGGTAATAACGGGCATAAAAGATAACTAATATGCCTATTCCTAAGATCATAAATACAAATAACAGCGCTAAGCCATCTAAACGAAAGGCGATATCTATACCTAGTAAAGGGATCCAAGAGATTGTTTCCCTAATAACTTTGCCAGCAAAAATAGCTGGCGCTAAGCTAATTGTCATGAATAATGCAATGATCGGCATTAACAACGTCAACGCAGTTGATTGATTACGTGTTAATTTTCCCGTTCTTGAGGAAATAATACTGCCGAGTAACGATAGCAGGGGTATCCAAAGCAAAGTCATAGAGTAAGCCTTTTTATTTTTATTATTATTTTTATAATGAGAAGTAATGACATCGGAACATAGACATAATATGTCGCCAAGCTAAATTTAACAACAGTATCTCCTTATAAAAGTGTAATTGAAATTAATTTAAAGCACTTTAGTATAAACTGAATAAAAGTTAAACGATGAATATTCGGAAAAGCATTGTTTATTCGACAATTGTTTGATTATCAACCACAGTGCATTGGTTAATAAGAGAATAGTCGGTATAGTGTTAATTTACTATATAAATAGAAGACTTACCATAATGAAAAAATTAGATGATATAGATTTACGCATTTTAACCATTTTATATCGCGATGCTGATATCACTAATAAAGAGTTAGCTTCTCAAATAGGGGTGGCACCTTCTACGTGTTTAGAGCGTGTAAAGCGTATGAAACATAAAAATATAATTACCGGCGCTTGTATCGAGATTGATTTCAAAAGTTTAGGTGGAAATATAGAAGCCATTGCCGCTATTCGTTTGCAGCCCTATTCTGAAGATATTGTTAACAACCTTCGCGACGATTTACTTAAACTTCCTGAAATTGTTAGCTTATATCACATGGGCGGCAGCTATGATTACTTCATTCATATGTCAGTTAAAGACAGTGAACATTTACGACAGTTTGTCTTCAATGCAATTACCTCAAGAGACGAAGTAACCACCGTAGAAACCTCCCTTATTTTTGAGCACAGTCGCAGCGGGGTATTGCCCAACTTTGATGATGAGGACTAATCAGTCTAAATCATTATACAATCGTGCTTTAACGCTAGAAGCCTCGTTTTAAAGAAGGCTTCTATTTATAATAATTATTTTTCAAAGTCTATGCTTTCAAAATAGAGTGGACTTATTGTGCCGCAATTGAGGAACTTATACAGCAGTTCAGTTTCTTTTGGCACAGCTACTGAAGTACGAAAACGTGGCAAGCACCCTGCTTCTAAATCAATATTTAGTATCTGTGAAAAACTAGGTGCTTTTTGAATTTTATGAATATAAATTTTATAATTCTTTTTCAAATCAACAACGTCATACTCTTGCTGATTACTTGAATCCTTTATATCGTCAAGTTCACGAACGTATAATTTTTTAGCAAAGGTTAAGGGTATATTTTCATAAACCAACATCCCCCCTCGAGAAAAATGCCCTGCGTATACATCAGCCATAATGACTATTTCCTCGCCTCGCATCAAACGTTGCAAATTAAAAGTTTCGGCTTTTATCGTCGTTAATTGCCCATCACGTACGGTTTGCAAAAGTGCTAAATTTTTATTCTCAATTTTATATAATAACTGCACATTACTTGGTCTGTCATATGTTGTCATCACCGAAGCATATATAGCAGAGCGCTGAACAAAGAGCACCATATTATGTTCACCCATAAATGAAGGATCTATTGGCGGTAACTCTTCAACTTCTTCATTAGCAAAGCTGGTTGAATTTAATATAATTAAGAGTAAAACAAGTAAAAGTCTTTTCATTAAAGTTCGCTCGATAAAATGTATTTGACGTTAGACCCAAACGAGTGCTTGGTCTAATTATAAAAGGTGATTATAAACCATCTATAAAAAAAGGCTAAATGAATTAACATTCAACCAATTTCTTTTAAAAGATACAGCACTATAAATATAAAGTGGCTAATATCGTTGCTTATCAGTCTTTGAACGCTTTGTTTTAACTATCCTAATTTGTTTATCATGCTTTTCGTTTGAACGCTTTGTTTTAACAATCCTACTTTGTTTATTATGCTTTTCGTTTGAACGCTTTGTTTTAACAATCCTACTTTGTTTATTATGCTTTTCGTTTGAACGCTTTGTTTTAATGACCCTACTTTGGTTATCATGCTTTTTGTTTGGACCTTGTCTTTTAGAACTAATTGAAGTATCAACAGAACGATAAGTATGCTGCTTGGCACTTTTCTTATCGATGTTAGTGGCAAGCTGTTTGGGCCTTTCTTTATTTACAGTCCGACTCGCTCGGTAAACCTTTTCGGCTTTAGTTTTTTTAGACTGATCAGAAGATCTGTGCTGTCTTGTTGTCGGCTTTGATACAGGTTTTGAAAAAGTGTTTGTCGCCTTGTCAGTTATACGGTTTACTCGTCGAGCGCTTTCATTGGGCTTGTGCCTTATGGTAGATAGAGCTCGCTTGGTATTACCTTGTAGCTTATTGTGCACGACAGCATGATTTCTATTGCTAGATTCGCTGCTCCTTACTCGCTTGTCCTTATACTTAACGCGAGTATGCTTGTTTCGATAAGCCACACCTTTACGGTGAACGGGCTGGTGTCTCCAACGTTTAGCATAGCCACCATTAGCAATTAAGTGACGAGGACGCTGTTCATAGTAGCGATATGAAGAACGACGAGTATTCGCTACAACCACCTGGCGATTATGCCAATGAAAAGCACTAAAAAAATAATCAAACGAAATATGAACGCCAGCATGCCAATAGAAAGGATTGGAGCGACTTACATAAACACTACGCTGAGGTTGCCAGTAAATAGGAGGATAAGATGACCAATGCCAAGCACCATAAACCATGCGTGTATCATAATACGGCACATAAACAATCTCCTTCTCTCTTGCTTCAATAACAATATTACTGTCTTGATAGCTAACCTCCATATTATCCATTTCACCCAGGTTTCCGGCAAGTAGAGCTTGCTTTCTTAACTGTTGAATACTTTCTAATAATATCGACTCATCTTGTAAAAAAGCATCACCGAGCTGTTGAGTCCAGGTTAAATCTTCACTCAGTCGGCTAAGAATACGCTCAAAAGCCACTAATGCTTTAACACTGGCATCCCAATTAAAATCTTTTACCGCTTGAGCCACTTGCTCAGTATTTAGCCTGGTGTTTTTCTTTAGCCAGCGATGGGCTTCGGTTATTTCAATAGGATAGGTAGCAGCAATTAAAATATGAGTTAATAAGCTGTCGGGATAAAGTGCAATGGGTGCTAGCATTTGTGCTAATTCAGCTTCACTAAATAGCTGCTGCTCTTGTTGCACTTGTTGCTGAAGCGCTGACTGTGAAGGCTGGTACTCAGCGTACAAGTTAAAGCTAACTAAGGCAGCAAAGCTGAATAAAAACGTGACTTTTTTCATCGTTATAATCCTTATGACTAATTCTAGAACACAAAGATAACAACACTAAACTGAACGTAACCTGAACAGCTTCCTCGGTTATTTGTTAACAAAGCTTACAAAGGTTTAAAAGACCAGTGTAAAAACAGCACCATTCAGTGTTGTTGAGTTGCTGATGGTTAATTGGCCTTGATAACTACTGACTAAATCATTAACAATAGCTAAACCAATACCATGACCGGCTTGATAGGTGTCTGCTCTGCCGCCACGCGATAAAATAATTTCGCGTTGAGATGCTTCGATACCCGCGCCATCATCGGCAATTTCAATCGTTAATATTTTTGCAGAACTAATCACACTAATGGCAATTTTCTGCTTAGCCGCTTTACAGGCGTTATCGAGAAGATTTCCTAAAATCTCCATTAAATCGGCTTCATCACCCTTAAATATTGCACTTGCATCAACATTGACGGCAAATGATAAATTCTTATCATGATATATTTTCGCTAACGTGCTGATCAGCTTGTCAACTACGGGCTTAATTTTCACGCCTAAATGCCATGAAGACTGCCCGGCACTTTGAGCTCTTTTGAGTTGATGTTCAATAATGTTATTAATTAATGTTAGTTGTTCACCAGCACTTGCTGAAATATCCTGTTGGCTTTGAATAACGGCCAGTGGATTTTTAAGGCTATGCGCTAAGTCTGACAAGGCATTACGATAGCGTTTTCGTTGGTTTTCTTCCAATGCCAGTAAGGCGTTTAGTTGCTGTGTCACCGGTTGTAATTCAAGAGGATAGTTGGCGTCTAAGGCTTTCTTTTGCCCTTTTTCTATATGCTCAAGCTCTTGAGATAATACGGTTAATGGTTTTAAGGTCCATAACAACCAGAAAATTTGTACAAAAACAAAGACAACCATTAATGCCAGCAGCCATGCCCATAATGTTTTTTCAAAGTCATTGAGGGCGTTTAACAAGGCTCGTTGGTCTTTTATCAGGTGCAGTGTTATTTCAAAGTCTTGGCCGTTATCAGAAAAACTCGCACTAAAGCTATAAAGTAGATGAGGTCTGTCCGCTAGGTTTATCTTTGAAATCAGTGTTTGCCCAACATCAGGCGATGGTAATACCGCCGTTAGAGAAAAGGTCAGCAGAGATTGTGATTGCCAAAGTATTTTGTTTTTTATCGCACCTATTTGCGTTTCTTTTGACCGTTTGGTAATTAAGGCATACAAGCCTGATTGGTTAATATTGAATTGGTTTTCTAGTAAGAGATCTGGCATTAACAAGAGATTATTTTCAACTTCTGCCACAGTAAAAATAGAATAACTATAGGCTTTTAACTCGTTTTTCAACGCTACATTTAATTGCCGTTCAAAGGCATTCGATAAGGTTAAGCCAATAATAGGCAGCATCACTACCGTCATCGCTAACGTACTTAATAATAATCGAACTTTTAAAGAGTTCATTTACTTGGTATATCCACGTGACCTCATTAATCTAACCGCTTTAATTTATAGCCATGGCCGCGCAAGGTTTCGATAAAACCATAACTATTATCTGGGTCGAGTTTTTTTCTTAAGCGCCTGATAAATACTTCAATAACATTTGAATCGAGATCGAAGTCTTGGTCATAAATATGTTCAGTCAGTGTTGCCTTTGACGTCACTTCGTCAAGGTGAAGCATCATATACTCAAGTAACTTATATTCTGAACTACTTAACTTTATTGCCTTATTATCGACTTCAACCTGCAAGCTTTTGGTATTAAGACTTAACGGGCCATTCTTTATTAATGGACTTGCTTGCCCTGCAGAACGCCTGATCAGTGCATTTAAGCGGGCGAGTAATTCTTCAGCTTGAAAAGGTTTGGTTAAATAATCATCGGCTCCAGCATCTAAACCAGCCACTTTATCTTGCCAACTATCTCTTGCAGTTAACACCAAAATGGGAAAGTCGATATTTTTTTCACGCAGAGATCTAATCACACTGATACCGTCTATTATAGGTAAACCAACATCTATAATAGCAGCGTCGTATGGATATTCTTGCCCTTGAAATAAGCCTGTTTCGCCATCACTCGCCACATCGACTAGATAATGAGCGGCAGTTAAGTGGGCATATAGGTTTTGCTGTAAAGCAATATCGTCTTCAATAAATAACAACCGCATAGTGATCACCCTCCATTAATCTTCCCTGTCTTAGCATCAACATAAATAGAAATGATATGACCATCGGTTTTAATTAATTTTACCCGATAACCCGACTTTTTATTCTCAACTTTTAACACTTTTCCACCAAAACGACTTTTAGCTAATTTTGCGGCATCTTTACTACTTTTCACTTTCAACTGTTGCTGATTATTTTTTTGCATAGTACTTGCTGATACACCCGTTCCTTGAGCCATTGCATCAAGAGAAAGTATCGCGATAAAAAGAAAAACTAACGGTAAAGCAAATTTCATGGTTATTCCAAAGACGACGTTAAAAGAGTCTAACTATACATAGCCATAGCTTATTTAAAATTATATACCTTGGCAACTGAATATCAGCTGAACATTTCTTTAAAGCCGCTATATCGATTTTATAACGTGGAGGTAATTGGAGTTCCTGCTGATAAATCAACAGATATATCAACAGATATATCAAAGCTTACCAATAAAGTGTTCAGCTTACATTCATCTTTACTGCGCTTTAATAGCAACACTAAACAAAGCCGGTAGGATATATTATGCTAATAAATAATAAAGCAGCGAAGTCAGTTCACGCGAATTCACTTAAAAAAATAATGTTATTGATAACCTTTAGCGTATTACCTTTAACTCATGTCACTGCCAGCGAATTAAAGGTTTTACCCGCTAGTGTTTCTCAAGGAGCACTTAAACACAGTATCACTGAGTCACAGCGAAAAAGAATAATTGCAACGAATAAGCTAGCCGAGCTATCCGATCAAGTCAGCGGCAAAACGAATGCCCACATAAGAGGCTATACACTTAATAATCAAGCCAAGAACACTGCACAAGTAAAAAGTGGTGAAGCCACACAAAAAGTGAGTAACCACTATGATCAACAGTTCAGTATTTATAGTGCGGCGAGTTTTCTGCAAGAAGATTATGACAGAGATGGCTATTATCAAACTTTCAGTGTGACTTTTGATGCAGACGTATATAGCTATAGCGAAAATCACCTCGCCGAAGTGTATGCTTTACTCTACCTCAGTAAAAATGGTGGCCCTTGGCAGCACTATTTCACCACAGATAATTTTCTTATAGAAGGTGATACTGATGCCGATGAATACGAAGTTATTTCTACATTTATGTCGGGCTATGAAAGTGATCACTACGATGTGTTAATCGACTTATATCAAGTCGGTTATCAGGGTATTGCTGCGAATTACAGTGCAGATGACAGTAACGCGTTATACGCACTGCCGTTAGAAAGTGCTGAGTATGACCAGGTTTATACTGAAGTCATCGAAGTAATAGAAGTCGTCGAGATCAGACAGACTCATGGCGGCAGTCTGTTTGGTCTATTATTGGTATTACTCAGTGGTATACTTATGCGAGTAAAGCGCCATTAATCATTAGCCAGAAAAACAAAAAAGCCACAAACAAATTTGTGGCTTTTTTTAATGTCTACATTTCAACAAGCTTTTAGCTCATCGAATGGCAGTACTTTAGCTTTTCAGGTCATCAAAAAAATTTTTAACGCCATCAAAGAAGCCTGTCTCTTTAGGGCTATGCTTTATAGTGCTTTTACCCATTTTGTCATCTAACTGGCGCAGTAAATCCGCTTGATCGCCAGACAAGTTAACCGGTGTTTCTAGAACAACTTTACACATTAAGTCGCCTATTGAGTGGCTGCGTACTGATTTAACACCTTTACCACGTAAACGGAACATTTTACCCGTTTGCGTTTCTTTGGGTATTTTCAGCTTCACTTTACCTTCAAGTGTTGGTACTTCTATTTCGCCACCCAATGCTGCTGTGGTAAAGCTAATAGGAACTTCACAATAAAGGTTGTTTTCATCACGGACAAATATTTTATGGTCACGTACATTTGCCTGTACATATAAATCACCTGCAGGTGCACCATGTTCACCAGCTTCACCTTCGCCTGACAAACGAATTCTGTCACCTGTATCTACACCTGGCGGTATTTTCACTGAAAGTGTTTTCGTTTTTTCTACACGACCTTGACCACGACATATAGGGCAAGGTGTTTGAATGACTTTACCTTTACCATTACACGTTGGACACGTTTGCTGAACAGCAAACAAACCTTGACGCATTTGTACTTGACCATGACCATGACATGTTGAACATGTTTTCACAGTTGTGCCTTTTTTAGCGCCAGAGCCATCACATGGATCACAACTCACATAAGTTGGTACTTTAATTTCTAAGGTTTTACCCCGAACGGCATCTTCAAGGCTTAACTCTAAGTTGTAGCGAAGATCTGAACCGCGTTGTTGACGTTGCTGACGTCCGCCACCGCGGCCACCACCAAAAATGTCACCAAAAATATCACCAAAATCTTGACCACCGCCGCCAAAGCCACCGCCAAAACCACCGCCGCCATTGCCACCTTGTTCAAATGCCGCATGACCGTACTGATCAAATGCAGCACGTTTTTGGTCGTCATTTAGAATTTCATAAGCTTCTTTAACTTCTTTAAATAGCTCTTCTTTGTCTTTATCACCGGCATTACGGTCAGGATGAAGCTTCATCGCTAAACGTTTGTAGGCTTTTTTGATATCACGCTCAGACGCATCTTTTGATACTTCTAGCACTTCATAATAATCGCGTTTTGACATAGTGACTTCTTTTAACTGGTGTTGAAATTTTAGATATTAATTAAGTAAAATGACATTATAAATAGTTAGCTATTTTCAATGGCATTTTATAACGATTTTTAACGTAAGAAGCGCTGGTTTTTAAACCAGCGCTTATATATTTTCCGTTATTGAAGACTATTTGTCTTCTTTAACTTCTTCAAATTCAGCGTCAACAACATCGTCATCAGCTGGCGCAGCGCCGTCTGATTCAGGAGCGCCTTCTTGAGCACCGGCTTTCGCTTGAGCAATTTCCATTAACTTAGCTGATGCTTCGATAACGGCTTGAGATTTAGCTTCAATCGCTTCTTTATCGTCGCCTTTGATCTCAGTTTCAAGTTCAGTTAATGCTGTTTCAATTTTTTCTTTGTCTTCGCTTGGTAAGTCATCGCCCGCTTCTACAATTTGCTTGCGAGTGGTATGAACTAGACCGTCAGCTTGGTTACGTGCTTTAACTAATTCTTCAAACTTAGCATCTTCATCAGCGTTAGCTTCTGCGTCACGTACCATTTGTTCTACTTCTTCATCAGATAAACCAGAAGAAGCTTTAATGGTAATCTTCTGTTCTTTACCTGTGTTCTTATCTTTAGCTGTTACGTGTAAAATACCATCAGCATCAATATCGAAAGTTACTTCAATCTGTGGTGTTCCACGTGGTGCTGCATCGATACCTTCAAGGTTAAATTGACCTAAAGATTTGTTTGCAGACGCTTGCTTACGCTCACCTTGAACAACATGAACCGTTACCGCAGCTTGATTATCGTCAGCTGTAGAAAAGGTTTGTGACTGTTTAGTTGGGATAGTGGTGTTTTTATCGATAACTTTCGTCATCACGCCGCCCATTGTTTCGATACCTAATGATAATGGCGTAACGTCTAATAAAAGTACGTCAGTTACATCACCAGAAAGAACACCTGCTTGTATTGCTGCACCTGCGGCAACGGCTTCATCAGGGTTAACATCTTTACGAGGTTCTTTACCGAAAAATTCTGTTACTGCTTTTTGTACCATTGGCATGCGTGACTGACCACCAACTAAGATAACATCATTGATATCACTTACTGATAAGTCTGCGTCTTTAAGCGCTTGTGCTAATGGTATTAACGTTGCTTTAACCATGTCTTCAACTAAAGACTCTAATTTAGCACGCGTTACTTTAATGTTCATATGCTTAGGGCCGCTGCCGTCAGCTGTGATGTAAGGTAAGTTAACATCTGTTTGTTGTGCTGAAGAAAGCTCACATTTAGCTTTTTCTGCTGCTTCTTTCAAACGCTGCATTGCAAGAGGATCAGTCGTTAAATCCATACCTTGGTCTTTCTTAAATTCAGCAACAAGATAGTTGATTAAACGGTTATCAAAATCTTCACCACCTAAGTGAGTATCACCGTTGGTCGCTAATACTTCAAACGTGTGCTCGCCTTCAACTTCATCAATTTCAATAATTGAAATATCGAAAGTACCACCACCTAAGTCGTAAACAGCAATAACTTTATCGCCTTCTTGCTTGTCCATGCCGTAAGCAAGAGCAGCAGCAGTTGGCTCATTGATAATACGTTTAACTTCAAGACCAGCAATACGACCCGCATCTTTAGTTGCTTGGCGTTGTGAATCATTGAAGTAAGCAGGAACTGTAATTACTGCTTCTGTTACTGCTTCGCCTAAAAAGTCTTCAGCAGTTTTTTTCATTTTCTTTAAAACTTCAGCTGAAACTTGTGGTGGCGCAACGTTCTTATCACGTGTTGTAACCCAAGCATCGCCGTTGTCAGCTTTAACAATACCAAATGGCATAATTTTAATATCACGCTGAACTTCTTCGTCTTCAAAGCGACGACCAATTAAACGCTTAATGGCGTATAATGTATTTTTTGGGTTTGTAACAGATTGGCGTTTAGCAGGTTGACCTACTAACGTTTCGCCATCTTCTGTGTATGCAATAATTGAAGGAGTTGTACGATCGCCTTCTGCATTTTCAATTACACGTGCTTTGCCGCCATCTAGTACAGCAACACAAGAGTTTGTTGTCCCTAGGTCAATACCGATTATTTTGCCCATCTTGAGGATCTCCGAATACTAATTAAAATAAAGCTTATTAAAGTAAGATTTTTTAATAAACCTGTTGATGAAACAAATAGTGGGGGCAGTAAAATCCTTTTCAACTAATTTTCAAGAAAAAAAGTAAATTTATTTCATTATTTAGCTATTTGTGAAGATTTTTTTGTTGTTTCTCACCGATAGCGATAAAACACCCTAATAAAACTTATTTGCCTGCTAAAAACAAAAAAGCGGTAAGAAGTTTTATAGAAACTTCTTACCGCTTTTTTTAATGATATTTTTTATGCTGTGGTATCAACTACCGGAGCAGATTTAGAAACCATTACCATCGCTGGACGAATTAAACGGCCATTGAGTTCATAACCTTTTTGCATCACAGCAATAACGGTGTTTGGCGCAACGCCTGGAACTTCTTGCATAGACATAGCTTGATGTAATTCAGGATTAAAAGGTTGGTCTTGTGGATCAACTCCTTTAACGCCAAATTTTTCTAACGAAGCAATTAAACCTTGTAGGGTTAATTCAAGACCTTCAATAATGCCGGTATTGTTTTCATCTTCTTTATCTATATTCTGTAAAGCACGTTCTAAATTGTCTACTGACACTAACATTTCAGCAGCGAATTTTTCTAAAGCAAATTTACGTGCTTTATCGACGTCTTGTGCACTACGGCGGCGAATATTATCAACTTCGGCTTTAGCACGAACTACAGAGTCTTTTTGATCTGCAATAGTGGTTTGCGCTGAAGAAAGGCTTAACTCAAGTTCGTTAATCTTTTCTTGCTCGGCACTAATCACTTCATGGGCATGAATATGTTGAACTTCGACTTGCTCTTCAGCTTGGTCGATAATTTCTTGCGCCATAATTTCTTCGGGCGTTAAAGCTTCTGTTGATGCTTCAGCTGTATTTTTGTTTTCTGTTGACTCATTAGTCATGAAAGCTCCAAAATAAACTAATAATATATTTAACAATATAAAGGTTATATAAATCTGATAACGCTAATTATGGGGACTTCTTGCTACGATTCAAGCTTAAATACCAATTTAATTAAGTTTGTTGTTACTGAGCGCTTGTCAGTGTTTTGAGGAAAAATATCATTTTTTTGTATAAAGTCACTCTATAGAAAAGCAATTACCTGCAGGTATCTAATCGCCAAAAAACGTCAAAAGTTATATTTTAAAAGGCCTACAGCCTAGGTTATTAGTTTTGACAATGAAGAACTATTCTCTTCAATTAATACCTTAGCCCTAAATCTTTCAAATCTCGCTGAAGCGGAAATTTAATCAAAATGCTACTCAGTAAATAATTTATAAAAAAGTCAACTTTACAAGCCATGAAAATACAGCGAAACTATTATTAATCCTAAGATACAAACAACTTACTGCGTAGACATGAGCAAAATTTATAACACTATAGGTTTAATAGGCAAACCAAATCACGAAGGAGCCAGCGCAACAATAACAGCGCTCTATCAATTCCTTACCAGTCAAGGCTATCAGGTATTAATTGAAAGCTCAGTTGGCCCATCAATCGATATCGATAATCTAACGATTGGTACCGTAGTAGAAATTGGTGAACAAGCTGACCTGGCTATAGTCGTGGGCGGTGATGGTTATATGTTAGGTGCCGCAAGGGTTCTATCATGTTTTGATATCGGTGTTATTGGTGTAAACAGAGGGAACTTAGGCTTTCTTACCGATTTATCGCCCGATGAATTAATTGAACCACTTGAGAAAATTTTACGTGGCGAGTCGCGCGCTGAGCAACGTTTTATTATTGAGGCAGAAGTTTATCGCCACGGAAAATTGAAAAGCTCTAACAGTGCGGTCAATGAAGCAGTGCTACACGCAGGAAAAGTAGCCAGCATGATTGAATTTGAAGTTTACATTGATGGTAGCTTTATGTTCAGCCAACGCTCTGACGGCTTAATCGTGTCAACACCTACTGGCTCAACCGCCTATTCAATGTCGGCAGGTGGTCCAATTTTAACACCCAATTTAAATGCCTTATCGTTGGTGCCGATGTTTCCACACACCCTGACCAGTAGACCCATAGTCGTCGACGGCAATAGTGAAATAAAATTATTACTCGCCAATGAGAACTATGAAAACTTACAAGTAAGTTGTGATGGCCATGTTATTTTAGCGGTATTACCAGGTGATGAAGTTATTATCAGAAAAAGTGAATATACGCTGAGATTAGTTCATCCTCTAGACCATGACTACTTTAATGTACTGCGTAATAAATTAAGTTGGGGCAATAAGCTTTATTAATTTTTAACAAATTCAAGCTGTTGAATTTTTATTCGATTAACACTTGCACAAAACCACTTTACTGTATAAATTAACAGGTATACATATTTATACAGTGAATTGGTTCCTCATGCTTTTACATCTTAACATTCAAAACTTCGCCATTGTGCGCTCCCTAGATATAGATTGGCGCAAAGGTATGACAACCATCACCGGAGAAACAGGTGCGGGTAAATCAATAGCTATTGATGCCTTAGGTTTATGTTTAGGCGATAGAGCGCTCACTAATGTTGTAAGACCCAATACTAAAAAAGCAGAGTTAGCCGCAACCTTTGATATTAACAAAAACATTTCCGCACAAAAATGGCTTAAAAAAAATGGCCTCTCCCTAACAGACGAACACGATGCTGAGTTAGATTGTGAATGTATTTTACGCCGAGTAATATCAGCTGAAGGACGCTCAAAGGCCTACATTAACGGTAGCCAAGTTCCGCTTGCCCAACTTAAAGATATTGCACAATTTTTAATAAGTATTCATGGCCAACACGATCACCAACTCATTGTTAAGCCGGCACAACAGCGAAAAATACTTGATGAGTATGCCGATCATCAGCACTTATTAGACGACGTTCAATATTACTATCAGCAATGGCGAAATCTCAATACAGAACTAAAACAGTTACAAGAAAGTAAAGAACAACGCGAAGCAAAACTGCAATTATTACAATACCAAGTGACCGAGCTAGACGAATTTTCACTACAAACGGGTGAATTTCAAATTCTAGAAAGTGATTACAAGCGTCATAGTAACGGTCAGTCATTATTGACCGGCACTTTAAAAGCATTGCAAACTTTGTCTGAAAACGAAAATCATAATATTTCAGACAGCCTAAGAAACAACTGCGAACAATTGAATGATTTAGTTCATATGGATCCTAAGTTAGCAAATATTGCTAACACCTTGAGCGAAGCACTTATTCTTGTTGAAGATGCTAATGATGAGCTAAAGCACTACTACGACAAGCTTGAACTCGACCCAGAAGCTTATCAAATGATTGAAGACCGCTACTCGCTCGCTATTCAACTCGCTAAGAAACATCAAGTGGCACCCGAGCATTTGCCAACGTTACACTTAGAGATAAAACAAGCCTTACATGTCATAAATTCAGACGGTTCAAGACTAGATACAGCATACATAGACATTGAAAAAGCTAAGGTACATTACCAACAATCTGCTCAGGCGTTATCAACATCAAGAGTAAAGTCGGCTAAAAAACTCAGTAAAAAAATCACGCTGAGCATGAAAGAGCTCAATATGAACAACGGCATATTTGACGTATCGGTACAGCAAGTTAATGTTGAAGCTTTATCACCGTTTGGCCTTGATGAAATAAACTTTCTTATTAGCCTTAACCCAGGTCAAAAATTAGAAGCAATGAACAAAGTTGCTTCTGGTGGCGAATTATCACGTATTAGTTTAGCCATGCAGGTTATTTTGGCGGACAAGGTGATCACACCGACCTTAATATTTGATGAAGTTGATGTCGGTATCAGTGGCCCAACAGCGGCAATGGTCGGTAGCAAGCTACAAGAATTAGCCCAAAACACCCAAGTTATTTGTGTAACACATTTACCACAGGTCGCTTGCAAAGGGCATCAACAGTTATTTGTCAGTAAATTAACCGATGGCGAGTTTACAGAAACAAAAGTAACGGAACTAAGTGCTAATGGCAGAGTCCAAGAAATTGCTCGCTTATTAGCGGGGAATAAAATAACAGATAACAGCTTGGCTAATGCTCAAGAGTTACTTGCCGGTTAATAAATTAATTTTAACGTTAAGTAAATAAACCGAGTTGAGGCACAAAGGTGCAAAATAAATTGAAAATAGTTTTGTATCTCTTCGCGGGCTTAGTTATCATCCCCATTCGAACTTATTAGGATAAATGAAAAAACATGTTATTTCGCATTTTAGCCATTACTATTGCCCTATCTCTTTCTGCCTGCTCAAGCTGGGTCTATCGTTTTGACATTCCTCAGGGAAACTTTTTAGAACAAAAAGATATCGACAAGCTTCAAATTGGCATGACTAAAGAACAAGTAAAATTTGTACTTGGCAGCCCTGTTGTTAACGATGCCTTTGGCAATGATACATTGCACTATGTTTACTTATTAAAATCAGGTCGAAGTGAAGAGTTTAACGTTAAGAAGAAATTTATCCTCTATTTTGATAATGAATTATTAGCCAGCGCAGAAGGTGACTTTGTCTTAGGTGACAACTTTTACGTTCCTATGGTTAACTAAAAAATATTTTAGCCCCATAAAAAACGGCCTTAATAGCCGTTTTTTTTACTTTAAATTTTACGATGCTTTTTAGCTGGCTTTATTTCGACGCGGGTCTACACGACCACCGGTAACTTTATCGGCACGTCCTTCATCTTTTGCTTTTTCAGCTCGGCGCTTTCTAACCTCTTTTGGGTCAGCAATTAAAGGTCGATATATTTCAATACGGTCTAAATCTCGTAAAGTATCCGTTAATTTAGCGGCGCGATTCCAAATACCGACATTGTTTACGGTTAAGTCTATTTCTTCAAAATCAGATAAAATGCCTGAAGCAATAATACCTTGCTCTAACAAGGTGCCTTCATCGACTAAAAGCGTTAATAGCTTTTGTCTATCGGGTAGTCCATAAACAACTTCTATTTGTATTTTACGTTGAGCAAGTTCTTGCTCTATCTCTATGCTATCAACCATTAGAATGATAAACCTCTTTAGCTCTTTGTGTAAAAGCTTGTACCATATTATTGGTCAAACTTGTAAAAACACGGCCAAATGCCAAATCGAATACTTTACTCGAAAACTCATACTCTAAATGTAAACTAATCTTACAAGCTTCTTCAGATAATTCAGTTAGTTGCCAGTAACCTGTCAACTTTTTAAAAGGACCGTCAACTAAATCGAGTTGCACTTTATTATTACCAATCAAGGTATTCTTGGTGGTAAACCATTTTTTTAGAACCCCCTTCGAAACCATCAAAGCAGCGGTAACTTCATTACCTTGCTGAGAAATTATCTTACTGTCACCACAATTGGGAATAAATTGAGGATAAGCAACAATATCATTAATTAATTGATACATTTGGTCAACGCTATACATCACTAAAGCGCTGCGACTAATTACGGGCATTTATTTTCCTCAACTTTAAAGGGTAATGATAACAAAGCCGTGAGCAAAAGGCATTAAAGAGAAAAATTGAAATTAATCATTCAAATATCAATAATTCTCCGTATAATGTTTGCGATTGCTATTTTTGATGGCAAACAAAATGGAAATATAATGGCACAGAAAAAAAAATCAAACAGCAATACTATTGCGTTAAACAAAAAAGCTCGTCATAACTATTCTTTAACTGATAAGTTTGAAGGTGGGATGAGCCTGCAGGGTTGGGAAATTAAAAGTATCCGTAGCGGAAAAGTTAATATCTCTGATTGTTATGTACACGTAAAAAACGGTGAAGCTTATTTATTGGGTGCTGAAATAATGCCGCTCAATGCTGCCTCTAGTCACGTAGTATGCGAACCTAATCGTGACCGCAAGTTACTATTGAATCGACGTGAATTAGAGAAAATAACTGCCGCTGTAGAGCGTGATGGTTATTCATTAATTGCCACGGCGATGTATTGGAAAGCAAATTGGGTCAAACTCGAATTTTATTTGGGTAAAGGTAAGAAAGACCATGATAAGCGTTCTGATATCAAAGACAGAGAATGGGCTGTTGATAAAGGCCGATTAATGAAAAATAAGAATTTAGATCGATAACAAGTTAACAATTAACACGTTGTTTATTTAAAAGAAGCGCTGTACAATGCGCTTTATAGACTGAATAAGTTTATAATTAAGATGTAAAAACTTTGGGGCGGATCTAGGATTCGACAAGATTCATGAAACCCGAGGTGCATGCCCAGGGGCGGTTTGCCTGGTAAAAAGCCGCAAAACTATAATTGCAAACGACGATACGTTCGCACTAGCCGCTTAGGCTAGCCATCGCCTCAAAAATTCTCCTATTGTTTAGAGGATCGATGGTCACCCCAAATAGGATAGCGAGGGAAGCACGCTTAAGGCTGAACCGCGAAATAGTATTAAGCTCACCATGACGAAGCCTGTCGGTTGGCGTCTAATTGGTTAAACAAATAATCGACTAAGCATGTAGTACCAAGGATGTAGGCTTTTTGGACGGGGGTTCGATTCCCCCCCGCTCCACCACATTAAAGACTGACGAAAGCCAGTTAAATCAAGCTATAGCCCCTAGAAATAGGGACTGTAGCTTTTTTGTTTCTGATACCCAATTGGTCTCAGATAGTCCTAAATGGGCTACAGAATGGCACGATTTTGACACTTTTTTACCATCGTCAAAAAATAACACTGGTACACGCGAAAATTATTCCTTTCGTAAAGCAGTATTTAAACGTCACCCCTACTTTTATAATTCCCTTAAAAGTCACTATCTCAGAATTTACAATCAAAAGAATTTGCATGAAGCTGACCTGTTTCTATATAAAATAGATAAATCACTCGTCATTCATGATTTAAACCTTTCGTCGACACCCGCAGAGATTAAAGTTTTTTGTGAGAATATATCCAAAAGATGTGGATTCACTATTGCTGAATATGGTCAGAATAAAACCTCATATCAAATATGCCAAGGTATCGCTAATAGATACACCATTCAAATTGATAGTTATAATGCTGATAAACCATTCATACCAACATTAAATAAATTAGCTTGTAGTAATTGGTGGTTTAGAAAAATCAATAAATTGCGCATCCAATATATTGAACAAGTTCATAGGAAATTAAATTTAGTTAATAAAGACGCAAGTTGTTACGCCAGTGCATTTGCTTTAGAAAACAGAAAAACTCAGCTTGAAAACTCATTTGAGTATTTAATGGCTAATCAAATTGTTAATGAAGATGGTCAAACCTACACTCTTCTTGATGTATATAAAAAATCAGTGTCCAACCCTAGAATTCGTAAAGCTGAACTTATGACTCGTATACGTGGCTTTGAAGAAGTCGCAACAAAAATGGGACATGCTGGTGAGTTCTATACGTTAACTTCCCCATCAAAATATCATGCTTACTCTAATGGTAAAGCAAATCCTAAATTTAATGATTCAACACCAAAAGACGTAAATGAGTATTTTAATAATAACTGGAAACTTATTCGTTCAGCATTACAAAAGAAAAATATACACCCTTATGGATTTCGAGTTGTAGAACCACATCATGACGGAACACCACATTGGCATTTATTACTATTCATGCATCCTGACGATGTAAAAACTACTCGCTCCATTATTAGCAAATATGCTTTGCGAGAAGATGGTAATGAACGAGGCGCTAAGAAACATCGTTTTGATATGACTTCAATTGATCCTAATAAAGGTAGCGCGGCTGGTTATATCGCTAAATATATATCAAAAAACATTGATGGTTCAGACCTTGATGATGATTTATACGGAAATGATGCAAAGCCCGCAGCCTCTAAAATTGATGCATGGTCTTCTTTATGGGGTATACGTCAATTTCAGCAAATTGGTGGCCCCTCTGTGACGGTTTGGCGTGAACTCAGACGTTTACAAGAATCAGAGCAACCAGAAGTAGTAACAGCTTTTGTTGCAGCTGATTCTGGTGACTGGGCTGCTTATGTGATGGCTATGGGTGGTGCAATATTACCAAGACGTAATCGCCCTATTCATCCCTACTATGAAACTAAAGTAAATGAGACTGTTGATATTGATACAGGAGAAATAATTCAGAATAACTTAACTTATTACGGTGATGTTAAAGCCCCATCAATAAAGGGCCTTATTAATAAGAGTGTTATCAATCTAACTCGTACTCGACTATGGAAAAAAATAACACAACCAATGACGACTTTCGTCCCGAAGAATGAGAGTCGAAATAAGGAATTGGTCAAATTACATCCTATACCCATATGACAATATTCCCTGGCGCGAAAGCTGCGACGACGAGGGCGAAGCCTGAGCAACGAGGAGAAGCGCGAAGCGCCCTTGGACTTGTGTAAATAACTGTACTAACTAATACGAACAACGGAAAAACAAAGAATGAACATAGAAACATTTGGATTTGGTGACCAATTCACCCCACAAGAAGCCTTTGATCTTCTCAATAGTCACGTGGTTAAAAAAGAAGATGAAAATATCAAAAATTTATCTATTGAACAAGTTGGCTTTGTTGCTGGGGTTATTACCTTAAATGATGAAGTAGAGGTGATGATTAAATTCCCTAAACAACTAATACAACTAACAAAAACAACTTTCTCTGAACAAATGACGTTATTGGAAATGCCTTAATACAGACTTGAATCGCTCTTTTACAATTTGGATAATATTTTCATGGGTGACTACTATCAGTAGTAGTCACCTATAAAAACACAAGGAATAAATATGGATTTAATTACAGCAATTAAATATACAAAAAATAACTGCAATTTATTATTAGAAGAAGGTAAGAAAGTTGTTGGTGTTTCTTATAACCCAAATAGTAATTTTGAAAATTTTGAAGTTTTTGAAATCTCATTTAATATAGATGACTTTAATGAAGATGGCATAAGTGGCTTTGATATAATGTGTAATGGCGAGCCTGAATGGTATGGAACTTCATATAATGAAATTAGAAACACAATTCCTCAATCAGCTATAAACCTTAATTACGAAGTATTTAAAGCCGGTAGTTTTTGTATGATTGAAACATATTTCATATTAAAAGAACTCTTCCCTGAGTTACCAGACCCTGCGACTACTGAATTTATTAGTAGTCATGATTTTGAAAACAAAGCCTCTTTATTAGTAAATAAATTAAATAATTAACTTACCTTTCTTAGTAACATGGTCAAAACTAAATACATGTTCTCTCGGCGATTCATCACAAAGTCCAATTAATCGCCCTTTGTATGAGTGTTTTCCATTTTCTATAGCAACTTCATTGCCACAAATTGGACATTTCGCCTGATATATAACAAGTTGCAATGCTCTAATTGATTTTCCTGACGCCCTTTTTTCTTCTGTGCGAATTGCTCTTAGCTGTGCTGAATTGACTTTAAAACTTAGTAACCAATTAGGAGCAATAGCGATCCTATTATTCATTGCTTCATATATAGGTTTTAACAAGATATAAAATAAATAGAACACAGAAATGATTAATATAGAGTAGATAAGGCTAGCGGTTGATAATGCAAAGTAATTCCATAACAGCAAAAAATAGCTACAAACTAACGCTATTATTGGGAGAGTGATATATGAATAAAACTTCCAGCCACTTACTTTAAAATCAAGAAGAAATTTAGCCCATGTTGCTGTTTTGGGTAACTGAGCTACAACGTACTCAATTGATGTAGAACACTCATTTACAAACTCATTCGATTTGAGTTCAACTTTATGATTTATTTCATTAGATATTGGAAAGAGCCCGATATAGAATAAAGTTTTATGCCCACCTTGAGACTCAGTATTTTTGATCGTAGGTAAATATTTAACCCCCTCTAAAGAACAAAAGTGAGTAACTTCTTCAATATTGTCCTTGATGAATTTATCAAAACCTTTCCTATGGCGCGTTATAAAATCCTTTGCCGCAGCATAATCTTCTTTTGGATTAAATGACTCCTCACAAATATCATTGGCATCAAAAACCAAATCACAAGAAGAATGTCCAGCTTCGATATAGACAATAGTTTTATTAAGCAACGCTAAATAAATTTCAACTGGCTTCCTCTCGGTATTACTTGTTTGAACAAAGTATTGCTCAATACATTTACATGTTTTAACTAGTTCATCCAAATCTACTTGGTCATTAGCAATCATCTACATCCCTTTATTTTATTGGCCCTAGGTAGTACTTACCTAGTACATCATCTGTTTACGACCTGATTTTAAAGCAATTATTAGCATCAAGTCCAGCACAGACCAGCGGAGACAATATGAATTGGGTAACAATAAAAAAATTTTCACATATATGTGGCTATAGCGAGGACGCTATTAGAGCAAAAATTAAAAAAGGACAATGGGTGATCGATCAGCATTTTACTAGAGCGCCTGACGGTAGAATATTAATTAGCATTAAGGGAGTAGACAAATGGATAGTAAGTTAACAGGTATAAAAGCCAATAACTCAAGTATTAGTATATCTTTTACTTATAACAATGTTCGTTGCCGTGAAACAGTAAAAATTAAACCAACAAAGTCTTCATTAAAAGAAATGGATCGTAAACGTGATGCTATTTTATATGAAATTGAGTTCGGTAAGTTTGATTATTTAAAGCATTTTCCTAATAGTAAAAAAGCGCAGCAACTTGCAGGTACTCAAGCAAATAATATGACCATCAAAGAAATGATTAACGATTGGTTTAAACGAACTCAAGACCAATGGGAGTATTCAACTAAACGGGGGTATATTAGTAAAATAACTCATCATATCGAGCCAAATTTTGGTCATGTTTGTGTAAGTGAATTTAAACCAAGTTTATTTAAAGATTGGGCTGCAACTTCAACTTTATCTGGAAAATCTAAAAATGAAGTACGCTCCATTTTACGTTCAGCATTTCAAGAACTCTATATTGATGAAGTTATTGATGGCAATCCGATTGATCGTGTAAAACGTTTCAAGCATATACAAGCTGATCCTCAACCATTCAATAATGAAGAGAGAGAAAAAATACTAGCTCAGATGACAGGACAAGTCAGAAATCTTTATGAATTTGCTTTTTGGACAGGTTTACGAACTAGTGAACTACTAGCCTTGAAAAAGTGTGATATTGATTTAGAACGTAATGTTATCTTTGTTCGTAAAGCATTAGTACATGGAAGAGAAAAAGGGACTAAGACAAGTTCGAGCGCAAGAACTCACCAATTACATGAAACCGCTTTAAAAGCATTAAAAGCTCAGTTATTACTTTTATCAAATGACCATGAACGAATATTTTTAAATCCTAAAAATAGTCTACCTTGGCGAGATGATCGAGATATTTATCATAATTGCTGGGTACCATCATTAAAAAAATCAGGCGTTAAATACCGTACTCAATACAATACCCGTCATAGCTACGCCTCAAATATGTTAACTCAGAACAAACCTATAGCATGGATTGCTAAGCAGCTAGGACATAGTGACGCAACCACAACCTTAAGAAAGTATGCTCGATGGATACCTGAAAATTACTAAGGATAAATAATAATGACTCTAGATAAACAACGTAATAAAAATATCAGAATAGCTTGTAATATAACTTCAGCAGCAAGATTCTGTGGTTTTGTTATTCTCATACCTGAAAATGATGAATTTATCGCTAAAGTTGAAGATAACAATTTCGTTAAATTAATTGGCTACTCTGCTATCCCTGATTACGCTATAAAATACAAACGTTATTATAAAGCAGTTAAAGCATCAAACAAATGTGATAAATATAAAACTATCATTGGATATTTATTTGATTTAGGAGAACAACATTTTGTCAGCTTTGATGCCTAATTTACTTTTATTGGAGGGCGATATACTGCTCACCGATGTTGCCCTCCTTAAAAGTCAGGTATTAAGTTTCACAAACAATACTAGTAACACCTACAATTCAACAATACTCGTTTTGTTATTACAATTAATAGAGCACTAATTGACTTCAAAGTGCGCTAAGCGGAATAAAAATTTTGAAATGGATCGTTAGGTATAAATCGATTGCACACCCGTTAGTTGACTTAAGTAGGTCGACAGCTAACTTATACCCCTCTACTTAGCGGACGTTCCAAGAATCAGTTTTGAGGCTAATTTCATTGTCAAAAAATAAAAATAAAATTATAGAATAAAACAACAGCTATGACGGCTGTAAGCTCAAATTTACCGTTAGCAACTCCAAAGATAATGTCTATTTTTATACGACAAGCAGTATAAAATTAATGTTTTAGTTGAACATCAGTTTTATGAGTCGATAGCAGATGAAGTATGGTTTAAATGAGTCATTAGCACTGTGGTTTAAACCTTAATTTTCTCTAATTTATATATTGTATTATGACGAATTCAGTCATCTCATACTATTCTTCGCGTAAAACCAATTAAATATGCAATTGTTGTTTTTATGTAATAAATCAGTAGATTGATGAGTTTTTTGTGTCAGGTTACTTTACATTCAAGATATTAATATCGGATTAAAATTCGCTATATTATTGAAAGAAAGTGTTTTTATTGTATTGGCATGATTCATGCTTTTTATCACTCAACACAAAGTGATAACGTTTCACTTTTAGCATTTACCTTCCAATATGGTTGTGAAGGAATTAAAAGGAATATCAAATGAAATTTATATCATTATCACTTTTTTGTATAACTTTTTTTGTTGGAACTGCGAACGCAGGTCTAATTGGATTTTACGGTCTTGACGGTAATGGAGATGAAAAAACAGGATTAGGGCCAGATTTAACTGAGCCTTCTGGAGCAGTAAGTTATGTTGCTGGTTTAGATGGTCTTGCTGCTTCATTTGATGGTACCGGTAACTCTTGGTTAAGAGCGTCTATTAATTCAGGTGGAAATACTGTACCTAACTTTAGCTGGGGAACGTGGGTAAAATTAAGTGATCCAAATGCTTGGAATATATTTTTGTCGAATGATGATGGTGGCTGGGATCGTTTTTCACAGGTTAAAAATGGGAAATGGTCTGTAAGCAAAAACGGTGTTGTTAATTCACCTGTTGCTGCAACTACAGACTGGACATTTATTGCTCATACTTTTGATGGAATAACTCAAAAACTTTATGTTGATGGGAACCCTGTGTTCTCTTTTGCTGATGGCTTGAATTCCTCACATTCATTCATAGATATAGGTCGAAACGCAAATGGCGCATACCCGCTTAATGGTCTAATGGACGGAGTATTCTTTTTTGATCAAACACTTACTTCTCAAGAAGTGTCAACCATTAGAGCTGGTGGAGCTAACGGCAACGGTGTACTTCAAGTTGCTGGTATTGCTGTCCCAGAACCATCTACACTTGCTATTTTTGCATTGGGTTTGATGGGTTTAGCATCACGTCGATTTAAGAAACAATCTTAATAATTTTTTGTAGTAAATTTTAGAAAACATCAATTGTAATGATTGGTGTTTTTTTGTTTCTTGCGATTGGAAAATTAAGTTTTTTTCATCATAAAACAATCTCTATGGGATACTCAACCCAATGTTATACCATGTGAATAAATACTTCTGACGATTATCACTAAATAATTAGTACTACCTGAGTATAAATCTTAGTTTTAACCAAAAAAATTCCTGTCGGTGTCTGCTCAAGTGGCTTTGTTCTCGTTCAAATTTTACGGGATATTGGCAAAAATCATCCTTAATATACATCTATTCTCATCTATAGCGGAATGTCAGCTATCAGGTAAACTCCAGATCAAGGTGGTTGTTCATCCATGTCCGCTGTAGATCAAAACATAGAAACATTTTTAGTCAAAACTCTCAAATGCTAATGTCTTCAAAGTGGCAGCTAGTGACCTTAGAACAATGAACACTGGTAGTTTTTACTCATCATAAGCTAACGTCAAAAAAGTGCGCTTAGTTGACATAACGGGTTGAAAAACTTAATGTCTTCTTAGAGCGAATTGCGGTCGGTTAACTAGCCAAAAGATGAGATAGAAAATGAGTACAGTAGAATTTATATTTTTGGGCATCATACTAATTGCATTAATTTTTACATCTAAAATTGCAAGTAAAAAAAAGTTGGAATTTAAAGGCTCGGCCGATAAGTTTTTGACTGCATATAAGTTTGAAAAGGTTAGCTCTATCTCATCTGAACTTTACAGACATGGTTTCAGTATTTTTGATTTAGGGGAGGATGGGTTGATTGAAAATATACTCCAAAAAGTTAATAGTTCAAATGAAACTTATATATTCGATTACAAATATTCTGCAAATAACCAAGCTCAACAACTATCCACACAAAGAGCCGTATTCATCAAGTTTCCCAACGATTTATTATATAATTTCGACCTTAAACCTGAAAGTATTTATGACAAACTCAAGCAAGCAATAGGTTATGAGGATATTGATTTTGCGGAATTTAAAATATTCTCAAAAAAGTACGCATTACATTCTTCAGATAGGAATAAAATCGAAAAACAGTTCCCGCATGAACTAATGAAAGTATTGGAAACAAAGGATGGGGTTTTCATAGAGTCTAGAAGAAATTGCATACTCTTATATAATAATGAGTGGCATGAACTTTCTGAACATGAACCTTTGTACACAGAAGCCACTAAGTATAAAGAACTACTATTGGCTAGCATTTAATTACTTAATCCCCTAAGAGCCACTAGTCAGTTCATGGCACTAAGCAGCCCTTAAAAGGCTGCTTTTAAATTTCAGTATTTGGTCAGCAAAGTGGCAATAGTTAGCTAATTAATTCAGTTTAAAAAGCTATTTACACTTAATTAATGTATATTAAAATTAAGGCTGTAACCTTTTTCTATTTCTGTGAAAGTGTTTTATTTAAAATTCTAATTGTGACAAGGTTTTGTCAAAATTTTGGTTAAGGTACTAATATAATTATGTTTTATGAAGGTTCGATTCCCCCCCGCTCCACCAAATAAAGACCTTTTTAATCCATTAGTTATACCTAGTAACTTTTAGATTTGGCGATAAACAAACCACCGTTTATGATAAGAAACCGCTTAATTGCGGTTTTTTTATGTCTAAAATCCCCTCCACCTAGATTTTAGCTTCCATAACTTGGACACCCGTTATAAAAACTCAAGAATAATTATTTGATACAGCTTTCATAACTCGGACATCCATTATAAAAATTTAAGAAAATTATTGGATACAAACATCTAAATGCTTCCAGAAGTTATACGCAAACCTATCGAGTAGTTGAATAAAACTTATAATATTATTGAAAAAAGTCTACATATGACGAGAATTACTGTTTATGGGGATTTAAAGCACACTTAACGATAGACGTTTTAAGTCCATCGCTTATTACATATTATTTCACAAAGTAACTAAGCTAAAAAATAATTATGCTACAAGGTCTGCTCTGATCGATCAGGCAGTCGTTAATACCTATTAATTATGGCGTTCACCTAGAGAGCGTCACGCCCTCTTTTTAAGCTCGAATCCCTTTAAATCATGGGGGTTACATATTTACCACAACAGTTAATCTTACTAAATTGAGGCAGGTCAGTAACCCCCCTCAATTACACATTAAACAGAACCAAAATACGGCATAAAACTCAAGTTCCCAATAGACATAACTTGGACATCCATTATAAAAATTTAAGAAAATTATTGGATACAAACATCTAAATGCTTCCAGAAGTTATACGCAAACCTATCGAGTAGTTGAATAAAACTTATAATATTATTGAAAAAGTCTACATATGACGGGAATTACTGTTTATGAGGATTTAAAGCACACTTAACGATAGACGTTTTGAGTCCATCGCTTATTACATATTATTTCACAAAATAACTATGCTAAAAAATAACTATGCTAATAGTTTTTCGCAGCATGTTATATTTTGTCGTCGTTTAAATTCATGGTGTTCATAATAAGCCGTTAACGAATCCCTATTGCCTATAGCGCCATGAAACAAGCGTCTAAAATCTTTTGTGAGTGTTAACCAGTTGTCGGTGTTGATATGTAAACGTCGTAATAATTTTGGCTTGCTTTGAACAATATAATCTTTTTTACTTTCTTTTATACAACGCCCTGTTAGTTTGACTAATTGCAGGTAATCCGTTAATTCAAAAGGTAGGCCTTTAGGCATATTAGCTTTAGGATCACCAACAAAAGGCATCAGATTTTTGGGTTGCTTACCCTTTATAGCTTCGATGGCACGCTTTTTTACACTTGTGTATAGTGAACGCTCTGGCGTATCTGCCATACCGGCTCTAACAGGGTTTAAATCAACATAGGCCATGCAGGCTAAAATCGCTGATTCATCGAGTAAAGCTTGTGACTTAAAGCGCCCTTCCCAAAACCGGCCGGTGCAATTATCTTCTTGATTAGCTTTTCTCGCAATACGCTCATTAAGAACACGCATAAACCAACTTATATCCATTAATCGACTGCGATAGCAGGCTACCGTATTTTTTAATGTTAGAAGTAAGTATTCGGCAATCAATTCACCACGGCAATATTGTTGCGTTAAAAAAGTGCCTTTAAATATTTTATGCCAACGCTGTAAGACTTCTTCTGTCGACCATGATTCAGCGCTTAGCTCATCAATAAACAGCACTAAGTGACTATGATTACTCATAACCGCATAAGCACATACATCAATAGCGAAAACTTGACTTAAACTAAGTAACTTATCTTCAATCCAGCCTCTGCGGTGCTCAAAACTCTTACCTGTGAGTTTATCGTCACCGCAAAGAAAAGCTCGGCGGACACAGCGAGAAATGCAGTGGTAATATGGGGTATCAACTAAACTAATCAGTTTTTTTCTGGCAGTAGTCATAAAGAAAATCCTTTTACTTTGACTCTTTTAGTAAGCCTAGTAGAGGGAATGCTATCTTTCAAATTAACTATGGGTGTCCTGGTTAATCCTCTTTTACTTTGACTCTTTTAGTAAGCCTAGTAGAGGGAATGCTATCTTTCAAATTAACTATGGGTGTCCTGGTTAATCCTCGTTGTGTATGAAGTTATGAACTAATAGACGTTTTTCATTAACATAAACGTCTATTAGTTTGCTTTCATTTAATGGTTATTTACTGACAAATTCCAGGTTTAGTTAGATTGTTCATGGTTTCTAGCGTAGCAAGACAAGAACTATCACTACATAACTCCAGCGTCACATCACCAAGGGCCCCATCATTGAATCGATTATCTACACCAGATAAAGAATAGCCCTGGGTACCACTTGAAAGCTTTAATGCGTATTCATCGTCAAACACAATATCGTTATCGAGCGTAACGCCCCACCAACTACAAGCATCAGCTCCATTATCTATTTGCGCTTTCAAGTAACCTTGCTTATACCCATCAGTATAGTCGTGGTACTTATTGACAATTTCAGCTGTTACGTTTACCGGTTGAGCAATAGCTGAATTCACCGCGGCGTCGCTATTGGCAACTCCTGGCCCGCAGTCAGCACATTCTCGGTTAAAACCACCTGAGCTATTTTTAATGTGTTGTTGAGCAAGGGCTGTAGGAACCCCTTCTAAGTTTTGTTTAATCAAAGCCAATACTGAAGCTACGATTGGCCCTGAGAAGCTCGTTCCGTTCCACAAACTAAAGTTTTCCTCGAATGCAGTATCACCAATAACAATATCTAAAACGGGGACTTCAACACCGACAGCACTTGCATCAATAACGCCATTGATGTCGTAATTACTAAAATCAGCTCGGTTACCATTAATATCATTGGCACCAACAGCAACAATACCATGGCAATTTGCAGGCGCATTGGCAACTTTATCGCTATCGTTGCCTGACGAGGCAACGACAATAACGCCTTTTGCCAACGCATAGTTAATGGCTGATTGATAATCGCTATTACACTCGCCGACGCCCCCTAAAGAAAGGTTGATAACATCAACCGGTGAACTAATGTCTTGCACACCTTCAAAGCTATAGCCAGCAGCCCAACGTATCCCATTAGCGGCATCATGACCACTACCAAATCGCCCATTTTCAAAAACGCGAACAGGTACTATTTCTACGTTTGATAACGCACCAGCAATGCCGTAATTATTATTGCTAATTGCGCCAATAACTGATGATACTGCCATTCCATGAAAGGCATAATCACCCGCTTGAGCTTCATCAAAAGTCACAAATGGCTCATTATCCATTTCAACGGCATCAAAACCTTCAACAAAGTTAATTTCATCTGTGGGAATAAAGTTACCATCGATAACGGCAATACGAGAAGTACGAGTTTCAGTGAAGGTATCCTTTAACTTTAACAGGCTTTGCGCGCCTTTATAGGTAGGTTGATTTTTCATCCATAATTGGTCTTTAAAGTAGGGATCATTAAAGATTGGATCTTCGCTGCTTTGCGCCATCACTGAACTTTTATTTACCTTAATTGGTGGCGTAATTTTTTTCTCTGAACGAAAGCCAAGTGGATAAACTAATCGTTCTTGCTTTACGTCATTTGCTAAACCACTCTTTAATTTATCTTCTTTAGCGCGGTCACGCAGTTGCATCGCTTTCTCTGGCGTTACAGAACTACTGGCTTGTAACTCAGCATTTCCATTTAGCCAATACTTCATATCAACTACGGCTTGCAAATATTCATAGCCAGTATTAAACGCCCAAACATCATCTACGTAAGCTCCGATAGCCGTATCACCTACAAGGTTTGAATAGCTGTTGTCGCTGAGTAACTTCTTACTATTGTATTCAGGTTGCGCTGGAAAATTACTTTTGCCATAAAGTTCAATAAATGCGGCAGTTTGCCAATAAAAATAATCAAACTCATAGAAGTTAGGATCAACATTATTTAGTTTGACGGCTAAGTCAGTGACTTCGCTGGGTAAGTAGTTTATTAAATTATTAAACGCTCTTTCTACTTGATTGAACTCATATGGTGTTGAAGGGGCATAAGTTATCGCAACCTCATCGTCGTATTCATCCACAGTGATTAGTTGATTGTTTTGTGCATAATCAAGCGTAAACATTTTAAGATGGTAATAGTCTTGCGAATGTTTAAATTCGTTTTTAGCTCTTTCAAAAGCCACATTTAAATTGTCATAAGGTGTTGTACTTTTGACTAAGCGAACGCCATGGACATTACCTCTTCCTCTTGACCCTAGCTCAGACCTTGTATTCGCTACAATGTAAATTACAAGCCCTTCATTAGGGATTATCGCATCGTTTGCAGTTATGATTGTAATTTTATTGTTTTCATAAGAAGCGGTTAGCATACCCTCAACAGGGTCGTTATTAGTGTCCGTCACTTCTAGTGGTAATTCTATTTTACTGCCATCGCCAATAACTGTTACTTCAGCTGTCTGGCCTGACAATAATATTAGAGGACCATCAAATGATAGTATCTCGGCGGGCGTATCTTCAAGTTTTTTCAGGGTAAAAGTTACACTAGCTGTTTGCCCAATCGTATCGGTCACTGAGGCTACGCAATCTTCTTCATAATTAGGCTTTGAGTCATCCGTAGTAAACAATATCTCATTGTAGTTTATGGTAATGCTAAAGGTTTCACTTGGCTCCCGCGTGCATTCAATTGCTAAGCTAGTGTATAAAACACTTTCTGGCGTCAAATCATCTATGGCAGTAAATGTTATTCGCCCGCCACCAACTTGTGCTACTTCTAAGAGGGTTTTATCTGCAGATAACTCAGGTGATGCATCCGTAAAAACAGTAACACTTACGGGATCTGATGCTTCTCCGCCATCGTTGTCAATAACGGTTAATTGAAAAACTAACGTTTCGTCTGTGGTGAGGTTGCTTGGAGTAAAAGAAGTTGAAGCGGTATCACTATTCGCTAGGGTAACACTCGTACCACCCGTTTGAATCCAACGGTATTGTGTGATACTTCCGTCTGTATCGCTTCCAATGCCGTTGAGCATTATCTCATCGTTTAAAAAAGCACTTTGATCCGCGCCTGCGTCTACTGATGGCAATATATTGACATTATTAACATTAACCGTAGTGGTAGCGGCCTTCGTTGCACCTTCATTGTCGGTTACCGTTAGTGTAAACGTAAATACTTGGTTACTGGTAACTTCCAGCGCTATAAACGAAGTGCTCGCTGAGTCAGTAGTGCTCAACATTACGTCAGTCCCACTGCTTTGAGCCCAACTATAACTAACAACAGTGCCGTCCGAGTCTGAAGCTGAGCCTAACAAAGATACCTCAGTGTTTTCATTTACTGCTTGGTTAACGCCAGCACTTACTGAAGGAGACTGATTCTGCACTGGCTGAGGTGTAGATGGGGTTGACGATGAACCACCTCCTCCGCCACAGGCAGGCAGAATTAAAGTTAGTAAAGATATAGTTAATATTATTTTTAAAGAATCATTTGAAAAAAATTGAGACAAAATTAGAGTCCTTCTAATCAATTAGTGTAACAATATGGAGATATATAAAAATAAAGGGGGGGGAATTCCACTTTGATTTTTTATTTACATTTCAAGTAAATAGCACACTCCATTGAAAATTAATATTCTCAATTAACTTTATTTATGTCAATAATTAAATAAGTTTTAATTGAAAAAACACAATGTTCTATTCAATGGAAAGCACTTTAAGCTGACCTTAGTCAGAGCATAACAAAGCTGGGTAACGATTAAAATTCAAACAGAACTCGTAATGTCTTTTTTCTAAACTGTCCATCAGGAGGGATGTGTTTGGCTCACAAAAGCTGAGAACTAAGTGGTAAAAGTTAGCGTTTCAATATGACTTACCACTGACTGCTTTGATACGAAGTACGTTAGCATCAATAGATTTTCGAGATGTTTTTAGTGTTCATTAGACGTTGAACTACCTTTGAAGTGATTAAGTAAAATTGGCCACAGTTTTGTAGCTTAATTTGTATCTTCGCTCTGATTCATTTGGGCTTATTCCACCGTTGTACGTATGTGGCCTGGTCTTATTGTAATAATCCATGATGTAATTAATGATT